>NZ_JAKSYB010000011.1:0-42500 GCF_022829505.1 Methylobacterium sp. J-043
ACACACACACACCACTCCCCCACACGGAGAGACCCAAACGGAGGCGCGACCGCCACCTGCCGGTGGGCGAGCGCGACACTTCCGCCCGTCTGTCGGCACCCCCGCACCGGCACGGCCCCCGGCCGGGCGGGCACCGCCACCATGCCGCCCACCACAGTTCGTTCCGGCCCCCCCAACAGAACCGAGGCGGTGGCGCTGCGTGCCGGCCTGGCCGGCGGGACCGTCGCGGGGGGGGGGGGGGGGGGGCGATTGGCGAATCAGATTATCAACAATAAAATCGTGGAACGGCGCAACCTCTGCTGCATTGCCTTCACATGAGCGACGACAGCCCCTCCGAACAACTTGCCAAGACCAATGAAGCGCTCGCCGAGTGGGCCGCCCGCTCGGCCTGCGACAGTGACCGTCTGATCGATCGCTTCGAGCAGATGGGATACGCGGTGCGCGGCAAGTCCGAGGACGAGATCGCAGAGATCCTGAAACAGCCACCAACCAAGCCGTCTCAGGCCTGAAAGCGCCCGGCACGAGCAGCGTGACGGTGCAACCTGAGGCAGCACCAAAGTCTGTCAAGACTTGTATTAGGACGATTTTCCCTTAGCCTCCCGTCGCGGTTCCGGTTCGGGTGGTGCAATGTTTAAAGAACAAAACACGAACAAAATGGGTGGTCTCGGACGCGATGCCGAACGCCTGCTGGCGGCGCTGGCGCCTGAGGGCGCCTACGCCTTCCCCGATCCAAGTGCGCCGGAAACGCTGATCGTGCGCAGCGGCGGACAAGGGGTATCGCTGGGCGCGGGGCGTTTCCCGGTACGGGCCGGCGAAGCGCTGGTGGCGGCAGATCTCGCATCGCGCGATGACGGGCGGCGCAACCGGCTGGTCATCGGGGCAGCCGGTCGCGCCCGTCTACGGCGAGCGGAAATCGGCGGGCCGGACAGCTTCCGAATGCAGCACCTCGCCGTGGTCCGGGAGCGCACGGGCGATGGGGAACGGGTGCGGGACACGGCGGAGAGCCCTCTGGCCTGGATGGCGCGGCGGCGCGGACGCGACGGAGAGCCGATGATCGATGCGGCCGCCTTCGCGGCGGGCGAGCGGCTGCGTCACGACCTCGCCTCGGCACAGATGATGCCGCAACTCTCGACCGATTGGACCGCCCCGCGCGTCGATGGCGGCGGCCCGCGCGATCCGAGTTCGGGCTCCGACCGGGTCATTGCCGCGCGCCAGCGGGTAGATCTCGCGCTGGCGGCGGTGGGCTCGGATTTGTCGGGGCTTCTGATCGACCTGTGCGGCTTCCTCAAGGGCCTCGAACGGATCGAGGCGGAGCGGCGCTGGCCGGCGCGATCCGCCAAGGTGGTGGCCCGGATCGCCCTCGGCCGGCTCGCCGAGCATTATGGCATCGCGCGCGAGGCGACAGGACCGGAGCGGGCCCGCACCCGCGCATGGCGCCTCAAGACGGACCGGCCGCCGGCCTCGTCCTGAGATCCCCTGGCACGCCGCCTTAGGTCTCGTGGCGGGTCAGTTCAGTGTCTGAAGGCGGCCCGCATCCTTCCGGATGCGGTCCACCATCGCGCGCACGCCGTTCGAGCGCTTCGATGTGATGTGCGCGCCGAAATCGAGACGCTTGAGCAGATCGAAGCCGTCGGCCTTGATCGCCTCGTCCGGCGTCTTCCCCTCGTAGAGCGCCACCATCAGCGCCACGAAGCCCTTCACGATATGGGAGTCGCTGTCCCCTTCGAGCTTCAGCCCCGGGTGACCCGCGTCGTCCTTTAGAGAGACGTCGATCCACACCTGGCTTTCGCAGCCGGAAACGCGGTTGTCCTCGACCTTTGCCGCTTCCGGCATTTTCGGCATCAGCTTACCGAGCTCGATCACATACTCGTAGCGATCCATGGGGTCGTCGAGGATCTCGAAGTTCTCGATGATGGTGTCGAGGTCGGGGAGCATGGCACTCGCGTTCAGGCGCATCGGTCAATCGAATCCGATATAGCGATCGTTAGCCCAGGCCGCGAGGCACCCGCCTGAACCCTTTGCCTCAGCTCAGGGAGGGCGAAAGTGTCGGCGGCACGTAGGCGCGGGCCTCAGGCAATTGCAGGTGAAGCGGGTCGGCCGCCGTCGCCGTGCCGCTGACCGCGATCTCGGCCTGCGCGGCATAGGCGGCGATGAGGCGGGGACCGAGCTTCGGCACGCCCTCCCGCCCCTCCGCAGCGGCCTCTCCGGACCCGGAGACGACCGAGAGGCGCACCGGCGCGCCGGCCCCGGCCTCGATGCGGATGCTGATGCCGCAGGTCACCGTCTCCGTCGTGGCATCGAGGCATTCCGCGACGACCTCGGCCACGATCATGCCCAGGGCGTTGGCAGTGCGCGGCTCGACCAGGCTCGTCCCGTCCCCGTCGACCGTCACGCCGATCCGCCCGGCCCGGCGCAACTGTCCGAGCCCGGAGGCGAGCCGCCGCAGATAATCGCGCAGGTCGATCGAGGCGATGTGTGGCGCCTCGTGCAAATGCTGCTGCACCAGGGCGATCGCCCGCACCCGCTGGCCCAGGGCATCGAAGCTGCCGCGGCAGGCATCCGGTGCGGCGCGGCCGTAGAGGCCGATCAGGCTCACCATCACCTGGAGGTTGTTGCGCACCCGGTGGTAGATTTCGGCAAGCAGCGTCTCCTTCTCGACCAGGGCGCGCTCGGCATGCTCCTCGGCGTTCTTCCGGTCGGTGATGTCGAAGCACGAGCCGAGATAGCCGTGGAAGACGCCGTTCTCCTCGAGCGGACGGCCGGTATCGAGGAGCCAGCGATAGGCGCCGTCGTGACGGCGCAGGCGAAACTCCACGGTGAAGGGAAGGCGCGACTCAATTGATTTCGCAACAATCTCAGCGTGGCGGTCGAAATCGTCCGGATGCAACCCGTTGCGCCAGCCATTGCCGATCTCGTCGGCCAGGGCACGTCCCGTGAACTGGAGCCAGCACTCGTTGTGATAGGTGGAGCGGCCGGAGTCATCCGTCCGCCACATCATCAGCGGCACGTGGTCAGCGAAGCGGCGAAAGCCGTCGCTGAGGTCGAACGCGGTGTCCGTCCCGCCATTCCCCGAAAGGCCGCCCTGTGGCGTGTCAGCACCCATACCGCTCGTCTATTCGCTTGCTGCAGCCTGAAACGACTTCCTCTTCGCGCCGGTCAACGTGCGCGGTGTTGGGCCGTTCCGGGCCGTCCCTAAGTCGATGTGTGCTGTCGGGCGGAAAAGCCCCCGTTTCAAGCCACGATCAGGCCGGTTTTCACGAAAGCTCCATCATCTCACGGATGCGTGCAGCGAGCCGTTCGACCGGAAACGGCTTGGTGATCATCTGCATGTCCGGATCGAGCCGGCCGCCGCCGAAGGTCGCATCCTCGGCGTATCCGGTCATGAACAGCACCCGCAGCCCCGGCCGCTGGGCGCGGGCGTGGTCGGCAAGTTGGCGTCCGTTGAGACCCGGCAGGCCGACATCTGTGACCAGGAGATCGATCCGGGCGGACGATCGCACGATCTCCAGGCCGGAGGGCCCGTCCGGTGCCTCGATGGCGCGGTAGCCGAGTTCACGCAGCACCTCGACGACGAGGTTGCGCACCACCGGCTCGTCCTCGACGACGAGCACCGTCTCGCTTCGCTCGGTGCGCGCCGGCTCGTGCGAGGCGGCCGACGCTTGCTCCGACGGCAACGCGCCGTGGTAGCGGGGCAGGTAGATCGTCACCGTCGTACCCCGGCCGGGCTCGGAGACGATCCGGGCATGCCCCTCCGACTGACGGGCAAAACCGTAGATCATCGACAGGCCGAGACCGGTCCCCATGCCGAGGGGCTTGGTCGTGAAGAACGGCTCGAAGGCCCGGGCGGCGACCTCCGGCGGCATGCCGTGGCCCGTATCAGTGACGCGGATGGAGACATAGGCACCCTCGCGGGCGCCCGGATGCAGGCTCAACTCGGCGGGCTCGATTTGGATATTCCCGGTCTCGACAACGAGCCGGCCGCCCTCCGGCATGGCGTCGCGCGCGTTGATGACGAGGTTGAGCACCGCGTTTTCGAGCTGGTGCGGATCGCAGAGCGTGGGCCAGAGCCCGTCCGTGGCGACGATGTCGAGCGGCACCTGCTCGGGGAGCGCGCGCCGGAGCATCTCCTCCATGCCGGCCAGCAGCGCATTCACATCGACGGGCTTCTGTTCGAGCGGCTGGCGCCGGGCGAAAGCAAGCAGGCGATGGGTCAGCGACGCGGCACGGTGAGCCGAGGTGAGGGCCGCCCCGGCATAGCGTTCCAGGGTCTCGACGCGGCCCTGGGAGATACGGGTCTGCATCAGGTCGAGCGAACCGATGATGCCCGTGAGGAGGTTGTTGAAATCGTGGGCGATGCCGCCGGTCAACTGGCCGACCGCCTCCATTTTCTGCGCCTGCCGCAACTGCTCCTCGGCGAGACGCTGGTCGGTGATGTCGCGGCCGACGAAGTGGAAGCAGCCGCCCTCGGGCACCGCCGTCCACATCACCGTGCGCCGGCGCCCGTCCTTGCTGAGGATGCGGTCGACGAAATCGGTGATCTGCTCGCGCCCGGCGAGCCGTGCCAGCACCGCGCCGGTGCCGGCATGGTCCTCGGGGTCGATGAAATCGAGGAACGGACGTTCGAGCAACTCCCGCTCGCTCCAGCCGAGCAGGCGCCCCCAGGCCGGATTGACGCTGCGGAGGTGGCCATCGAGGCCGGCCGTTCCCATCAGGTCGTTGGTGGTCTGCCAGAGGCGGTCGCGCTCGCGGGTGCGCTCGCCGACCTCGCGCTCCAGCATCGCCTCGATACGCTTGGCATCCGAGATGTCGGTAACGAACAGGTAGGCTCCGTCGCTCGAGCCGTCCGGCATTGGTCGCGGCAGGTAGCGGATATCGGCGATGCGCGAGCTGCCGTCCCGACGCGGCCAGGCCCGCTCGGCGCGAACATCGTGGCCGGCGCGGGCGCTCTCGAAGCGTGGCCGCGCCTCGGCGAAATCCGCCGGCCCGATCAGCGCGGCAAGCGTCTGCCCGACCGATTCCGTCGGAGGGATGCCGAACCAGTCGGCGCTGGCGGCATTGGCGAAGCGGCAGACGCCGTCCGCATCGAACAGGGCGATGAGGACCGGCAGCGAATCGGCGACCAAGCGCAGTTCGCGGGCGTTCGCGCGCTCGGCTTGTTCGGCGCGTGCGCGCTCGGCGGCATGCCCGACGCGCTGGGCGACATCCTCGACCAGCCCGATCTCCTCGGGGCGCCAGACCCGCGGCTGCGGCTCGTGCAGGTAGAGGATCGCCCGTAGTCGCCCCTCGCGGATCAGCGGCACGACGACGAGCGACCGGCACCCGACGGAATCCCAGGTCGCCGCATAATCGCGCCCGGCCCGGGGGTCGGCGTAGCAATCCTCCACCACGAGGGTCAGCCCGGCCCGCAGCTCCGCGATCGCCGCCGGGCCGAACCCGTCGAGGATGCGCGATACGCCCGCGAGGCTCGGCGCCGACGGGTCGCGGGTCCAGTCGCGCTCGACCCGCACGATCTCGCCGGCCTCGTCGATCTCGCCATAGCCGGCCCGAGCCGCGCCGACATGGGCACCGAGCGTCGCGGCCGCGGCCTGCGTCACCGCCTGCGGGTCGTCCGCCTCCCTCAGCCGGTCGTTCAGGCCCAGCAGGAAGGCTTGGCGCTCCTCCGCGAGCTTGCGGTCGTGGATATCGGTGCAGGTGCCGAACCAGCGCACGATCCGCTCGTCCGCATCGCGCACCGGCTGGGCTCGGCCGAGCACCCAGCGGTAGAGGCCCGAGCGGTGCCGCAGGCGATACTCGATCTGGTAGTTTTCCCCCGTGGCCAGGGCATGCTGCCAAACGGCCCAAGCCCGCTCACGGTCATCGGGATGGATCATCCCGCTCCAGGCCTCGCCGTCGGTCGTGCCGGCGGGGACGCCGGTGAACGCGTACCAACGCTCGTTGTAGAAGTCGTGGTAGCCGTCCGCCCGCGTCGACCAGATCATCTGATCGACCGAGTTGATGATGCCGCGGAAGCGGTCCTGGCTGTCGCGGAGCGCCTGCTCGATGCGCTTGCGCTCGGTGATGTCGAAGCTGACGCCGGGGAAATGGCGCGGCGTCCCATCCTCAGCCATTGTGCAGCGACCCTGCGCCGCGACCCAGCGGATGCTCCCGTCCCCCTGAACAAGACGGTACTCCGCATCGAATTGCCCCCCCGTGCCGAGCACCGCTTCAATGCTCGATCTCAGGCGCGGCAGGTCGTCGGGATGGACTCCGGAAAAGAAGGCGCTGACGGGCGCCCCGGCCGCCGCCATCTCCGGATCGACGCCGTAGAGCGCGGCAAACCGCGGATCGGCGGTGACGCGATCGGCCATCACGTCCCAGTCCCAGATGCCGATGCTGCCTCCAGCCGAGAGCGCCATCTCCAGGCGCTCGTCGCTGCGGCGGCGCGCGCGGTCGGCCAGCACCTCGGCCGTCGTTTCCGCGGTCACGCAGATCATGCCGTTGATGTGGCCCGCATCGTCGCGCACCGGCGAGTAGGTGAAGCTCCACCAGCTCTGCTCGGGCACTCCGTAGCGATCCATGAGAAGCGGCAGGTTGTGCTGGGCGACGCTTTCGCCGCGCAGAGCGGCATCGGCCAACGGGCCGATATCCTCCCACAGGTCGGCCCAAATCTCGCGAAAGCGCGCACCGAGTGCCCGGGACAAGCGGTCGCCGAAGACCGGCCGGTAGGCATCGTTGAAGAAGGAGATCCCCTCGGGCCCCCAGGCGAGGAACATCGCGGCTGGGCAGGCTAGCATCGTCGCCAGCGTCGTGCGCAGGGAGACCGGCCAATCCTCCAGCGGCCCGAGCGACGTGTCCGACCAGGGATGGGCCAGGATCTCACGGCCCGTCTGCCCGCCCTCCGCAAGGAAACGCAGAGACGCCGGCACGCTCTCGCCAGCGAGAAGTCGGGTCATCGAACGAAGCTCCGCCGGCCGTGGATGCGATCCGGACCGCGGACGGGAGCGGCGCTTGCGGACCGATGGGACAGTGAAGGCTCCTCGGCGGCGGCGTCCCCTGCGATGGGCCAATGCATGGAAGGCTCGTGATGGGTGTGCATCGAATCATTGCAGCGGATCAATGCAGGTCCCGCCAAGAACCGCTTCGTGACGTTTCGAGCGGAAACGGACACGCGGCAGCCGGTCCTGGCATGATGGACGTGACATACAACAAATGTGGTATTCAGCGCATTGCCGAAGATGGAACCTGCATCATCCCGCACGAAACTCAGTCCTTTTTTGCATTGCAATAAGTTCAATCGGTCGAAATCAGGCGTCCGGTTCGTGAAATGCCGTTGAGGTGCTTGCCTCATGTGGCGAGACGTGCATTCTACCCGTCGTCCGTATCAGACCCGGCGAGAGAGCCCAGTTCGGCCCAATATGCCGTTCATGGCGTCGAGGAGCGACCGCCCCCGGAAGCTTCGAGGCACAATCCCGCAAGGGTTGGACGATCTGGAGGGTGGCGCTCCGGCACCGCTCCGAAGGACCTTCCAAACCGGCCGAGGCGCCGGGAGGTCCCCAGGAACCCATGACAGAGGGGGGCACGAAGTGCTGGCAGCGGGCATTTCGAATGCCCGGACGTCCTGGGGAGCCTGATGAACACGGACGATTTCACCTACGATTTCGACGCGCCCGATTCTGACTGGAACTACGAGCCGTCGCGGGCCGATCTGTTTCGGCAGATCGATGCGCCACTCTATACGACCGATTCCAACGGCTGGCTGACCTACTACAACGAAGCCGCCGCACATCTTTGGGGATTCCGCCCCGTGATCGGCAAGGCGCGCTGGTGCGGGGCTTGGCGGCTGTTCGAGGCGGACGGTACGCCGCTGCCGCACGACCTGTCGCCGTTGGCGCTCACCCTCAGAGGCGCCCGCGCGGTGCGCGGCATCCAGATCGGTCTCGAACGGCCGGATGGGAGCCGAATGGCGTTCCTGCCTTACCCGACGGCGTTGCGCGACGGGATGGGCGCCGTTGTGGGGGGATGCAACATCCTCCTCGCCGTGGAGCGTTCGAGCCTACACGTCCCGCTCCGTGGGGCGTTCCAGGGTCGGCCGACGCTTCGCGCCGCCCAACTCGCGAGCATGCACAGATGTTCGGCGTGAGGTTGCCGCGCCTGCCCCTGCGATCCACCTCGTTCCGGGGAAGCAATCCGCAGGATGTCTCACCGGATCGCTTTGCCGCCTGAGAAACAGGAGGAAGCCATGTCGGTCGATACCAACTGGAGCCTCGACGCCGTCCAGAGCCTGCGCAGCATGGCCCGCGAGGGCATACCCGTCTCCGTCATCAGCCTCCGGCTCAAGCGGCCGGTCGATGCGGTCTGCGCCAAGCTCGCCGAACTCGGCATCACGCCCAAACTCGAAGTCTGACCGGACGGGCGCCGGGGCATCGAGCCCGGGCGCCCACCCGCCGGACTACCAGGTTCCGGTATTCTCCATGGAGGCCCACGGCTCCTGCGGTGGCTTCGCGCCGCCCTTCTGCAGGATCTCGATGGAAATGCCGTCGGGCGAGCGCACGAAGGCCATGTACCCGTCGCGCGGCGGCCGGTTGATGGACACGCCCGCATCCTTCAGCCGTTGGCAGAAGGCGTAGATGTCATCGACCTGATAGGCGAGGTGCCCGAAGTTGCGCCCGCCGGAATAGGTCTCCGGATCCCAATTGTAGGTCAGCTCGATCAGCGGCGACTTCGTCGTCTCAGCACGCTCGACATCCCCCGGAGCGGCGAGAAAGACGAGGGTGAAACGGCCCTTCTCGTTCTCGACCCGCCGGACCTCCTTGAGCCCGAAGGAATCGACATAGAAGGCGAGTGCGCGGTCGAGGTCCGCCACGCGAACCATCGTGTGCAAGTATTCCATGGCCACACCGGATGATGACAGGGATGGCCGGCTATCTGGCCCGGCGCACACGCCCGTCAACGGGGCGGCCGATCATGATCCCGCGCGGCCTGTCGGCCAGCGCCCGCCGGAGAGCATCGGGCCGTCAGCCAATAACATGATTTTGATAAAGCGCCACGCTTGGTGCAATTGATCGGTCCGACCACGTTCTCTATCGAGCATCTGCAAGATTGTTGGCATATTAATTCAAAATTACACTGAACAATGCGAGATTGCCATTCGTGGATGAGTTGGCGTCATGCACATTGCCGCGTCTGAGAGCTTTCATTTCCGCAAATTGCATCGGGCCAGCGTCGCCTCGTTCCATCCTGCGATGATGGTCCGATCAGGCACGCCGCGACCGGGAGACGGCGCATGAGGACCGGCTCGGTCATCCGGGGAATCGGCGAGGTCGAACACGCGACGCCCGAGCAGATCCTGGCCCATCCCGACTTTGCCGAGGCGCGCCGCGTCTTCGTCTCGGAGCATGCCAAGGTCTACGAAGCCGGCGTGTTTCCCGCCCAGTTCGGCGCCGATGCCGGGCGGGTGACCACCCTGGCCATCATCGTCTGCCAGCATGCCAATTACGATCCAGCGGACAGGGCGACCTGGCCGACGCTGAGCCTGCTCAAGGAGACGGTCGCCCGTTTCGGCTTCGCCAGCCCGAGGCTGATCGACAGCTTCGTCGCGCGCCTCGTGCAGACCAACTATCTCGAACTCCGGCAGCAGCCGGAGGACAGCCGCGTGCGCCTCCTGTTTCCGACCGAGCGCCTCCTCGCCTGGGATCGCGAATGGAAGGCCGCCCACTACGCACCGCTCGACAGGCTCTATCCCGATCCGGGTTTCGAACCGGCGCAGCGGCGCGACTTGGGATTCCAGGCGGCCCACGCCCGGTCCGCCGTCGCCGCCTTCGATGCGATCATCGCCATGATGTGGAGCAACCTCGAGATCATCGTCTTTCTCAGCAGCACGAGCGCGCTGATCATCCTGCTGGCGCTTTCTGAGATGGGCGGAAGCGACCCGGAGAGCTGCATCCGGGGATCGGACCTCGTCCATCTCGCGCCGCGCTTCGCCGTCTCGCGCAGCCATGTGCGCAACATTCTGACCGTTGCGCAGGAGCGGAACTTCCTCGTCCGCTCGGGACCGCGCAACGCCTATATCCACCTCACCCCGCACTGGGTCGCCGCGTTCGATCGCTTCATCGCGGGCAGTCTGGCGCAGAGCGACCTGACCTACCGGCTCGCCCTCCGGCATCAGGCGAAACAGGCGGTCTCGGCGGCCTGATCGATCCACGACGGATTCCGCTCGGTAGGGATCGCCTCTAGAAGACGGGACGCTTTTCCCGACGGCGAGCCCGAGACCGATGCGCACCGAGACGCCCCCGACCGTTCGCCTCGAAGACTACCGCCCGAGCGACCACCTCATCGACCGGGTCGAACTCGACGTGCGCCTCGACCCGCACGACACCCGCGTGACCGCAACCCTGGCGCTGCGCCCAAATCCAGCGGGCCGTGCGGGCGCACCCCTCGTTCTCGACGGCGACGACCTCACGCTCCTGGCGCTCGAACTCGACGGGCAGGCGCTTGCGCCGGACGCCGTCCGGGCCGATGCCTCGAGCCTGACGCTGCACACCCCGCCGCAGCGTCCGTTCACCCTTCGGATCGAGACCCGGATCGACCCCACCGCCAACACCCGGCTGATGGGCCTTTACCGCTCCAACGGCGTCTACTGCACCCAGTGCGAGGCCGACGGATTCCGGCAGATCACCTACTTCCTCGACCGGCCGGACGTGCTGTCGGTCTACACTACCCGCATCGAGGCGGAGCGGGAGGCCGCCCCGGTGCTGCTCGGCAACGGCAATCCGGTCGAGATGGGCACAGTGCCGGGGACGGGCCGGCATTACGCGGTCTGGCACGACCCGCTGCCCAAACCCGCCTACCTGTTCGCCCTGGTGGGCGGTCGGCTCGACCGGGTGGCCAAGCCCTTCACCACCATGGAGGGCCGCGCGGTCGAGATCGCGGTCTATGTCGAGCCGGGAAAAGCGGACCGGGCCGCCTACGCGCTCGACGCGGTGGAACGCTCCATGGCCTGGGACGAGACGGCGTTCGGCCGCGCCTACGACCTCGACGTGTTCAACGTCGTCGCCGTCTCCGACTTCAACATGGGGGCGATGGAGAACAAGGGCCTCAACATCTTCAACGACAAATACGTCCTTGCCAGCCCGGAGACCGCGACCGACGGCGACTATGCCGCGATCGAGGCGATCATCGCCCACGAGTACTTCCACAACTGGTCGGGCAACCGCGTCACCTGCCGCGACTGGTTCCAACTCTGCCTCAAGGAGGGCCTGACCGTCTTTCGCGATCAGGAATTCTCCTCCGACATGCGCTCGCGCGCGGTCCACCGGATCGCCGAGGTGCGCAACCTGCGCGCCCGCCAGTTTCCGGAGGATGCCGGACCGCTCGCCCACCCGGTGCGGCCGAAGCAATATGCCGAGATCAACAACTTCTACACGGCGACCGTCTACGAGAAGGGCGCCGAGATCGTGCGGATGCTGCGCACCCTGATCGGCGAGGCCGCGTTCCGCGCCGGCATGGACCGCTATTTCGCCGACAACGACGGCACGGCCGCCACCGTCGAGGACTTTCTGAACGCCTTCGCGGCGGTGACGGGCCGCGACCTCTCGCGCTTTGCTGAATGGTACGAGCGGCCGGGCACGCCGCGGGTCGCCGTCTCCGGCACCTACGACCCCGTGGCCCGGACCTATCGCCTCGCCTTCCGCCAGACGCGCCCCGGCGCCGGGGCGGATGCACCGCCCCTCGTCATCCCGATCGACCTTGGCCTCGTCGGCCCGAATGGCCCCCTCGACGGCCCCCGCGCCGAGCGGGTCGAGGACGGCGTGTTCGTGCTCGCCAGCGCCGAGGATACCCTGACCTTCGAGAATGTCGGCGCGGCACCCGTGCCGTCGCTGTTTCGCGGGTTCTCCGCGCCGGTCCGCGTCGAGACCACCCTTGACGATGCGGCCCGCCTGACCCTGCTGCGCCACGACCCCGATAGTTTCAACCGCTGGGAGGCGGCCCAGCGCATCGCCCTCGGGCTCATGACGGCGCAGGTGCGCGGCGAGACGGCCGGCGACGCGGGTGCCGACGACTTCGTCGCCGCGCTCGGCGCGTTCCTCGATGCGGAGGCCCTGCGCGACCCGGCCTTCGCCGCGCAGGTTTTGGCCCTACCGAGCGAGGGCGACCTTGCCGACGAGATCGGAACGGAGATCGATCCGGACGCGATTCACTCCGCGCGCCGCGATCTGCGCCGCCGCCTCGGCACAGGCTTGGCGGCCCGGCTCTTGAGCCTGCGCGAGGCTCTGGCGGAGCCGGCGGGCACCCCGTTCTCGCCCGACGCGGCCGCGGCCGGGCGCCGGGCCCTGCGCAACGTCGCCCTCGACCTGATCGCCGCCGCCGACCCGGAGGCCGGCACGGCTCTGGCGCAGGCACAGATCGCGGGGTCGACGAACATGACCGACCCCCTCGCCGGGCTTGCCGCCCTCGCTCTCTTGCCGGGCGAGGCGCGTGAGGCGGCGCTGTCGGCCTTCGCCGAACGCTACGCGAGCGAGCCGCTGGTGCTCGACAAGTGGTTCGCGATCCAGGCGATGATCCCCGAGGACGGGACGGTGGCGCGCATCCGCCGCCTTCAGGGCCACCCGGCCTTCGCCATGACGAACCCGAATCGCGTGCGCTCCCTCGTCGGCAGCTTCAGCCTCGCCAACCCGACCCAGTTCAACCGCGCGGACGGGGCCGGCTACGCCCTAGTGGCCGAGACCGTGCTGGCGCTCGACGGCACCAACCCGCAGGTCGCCGCGCGCCTGATGACCGCCTTCGGCCCGTGGCGCCGCCTCGAATCGGGGCGGCGGGCAGCCGCCGAGACGGCCCTGCGTCGCATCACGGCCACGCCCGGTCTTTCTCGTGATGTGACCGATATCGGGACACGGAGTTTGGCCGGCTAGTTAAGGGCTTGGTGAGGAAAGCGTTTCGGTGGCCCGCGGCGGCTGCCGGCCGCGCCGTGTCAATTCTCCGTCCCAAAAACGGCGTGGACAAACGCCGGTCCGCGATGTCCATTGTGAATACGATTCGAAGCAGCCGGCGCGGCCCAGGCCAAGGCGCCGTTTCCAAACAGTGCAGAGGTGTCGATATGTCGGGGGCGGTGTCCGCGTCCCTGTCCGCGCGCGCACGCGCGGACACGATCCTCGGGATCCAACGTACGACCGGCACTGCCCAGGCCCGCCTCATCCGGGCGGAGACGTGGCTTCGCTACGCGCTTCCGGCTTTGCTCGTCGCCTTCATGCTCACGCTGCTGGGCGTGGCGGCCGTGCAGATGCGCGGGCGCCACGACGAGGCGATGCGCGTGGCCACCCGTGAGGTCGAGGCCTTCGCGCGCCTCTCCGCGCTCGCTCTGTCGAGCCCGTCCTCCGCTACCGAGACGCGGCTCGAGCGCGTGCTGCCGGTCCATCTCCTGCCGGCCGGCCGCGCGGTTCTGGTGATCGGCCCCGGCGGCCGGATTCGCGCCGCCTATCCCGCGCCCGCCCCGGCCGAAACCTTCGCCGGGTATCTCGCCGAGGGTGAGCCCATCGCCATCCTCGGGGAGAGCGCCGGGGCGATGACGGTGAATCTCCAGGGCGGCGGGCAGGCGGTCGTCGCAGCACGCCGTTTGTCCGACGGGATGGGCGAAGTCGCGGTCGTCCAGAGGTTCGAGCCGCTGGCCGACAACTGGTGGCGAATGTTCGGCCACCACGCGGTCTCCCTCTCGGCCATCGGCCTGGTTCTGGCGGGCATGGCGACCGCCTACATCCTGCAGACGCAGCGGGCGCAGGCGGCGGACGAGGTCTGCGATCTCGTCAAGCAGCGCCTCGACACGGCCCTCGGGCGCGGGCGCTGCGGCCTCTGGGATTGGGATATCGCCCGCGGCACGATCTTCTGGTCCGACTCGATGTACGCCCTGCTCGGCTACACGCCGGAAAAGGATCTTCTTTCCTTCGGCGACGTGAACGCCCTGCTGCACACCGAGGACGGCGATCTCTACAGCCTTGCCCGCCATCTCGCCGCGAGCCACGCCACCGTCGATCACGAGTTCCGCATCCGCGATGCGTCCGGCGCGTGGATCTGGTTGCGCACCCGCGCGGAGATCGTCGAGGATGCGGTCGACGGCAGCCGCCATCTCGTCGGCATCGCCATGGACGTCACCGAGCAACGCCGGCTCGCCGAGTTCACCGCCACCGCCGACATGCGCCTGCGCGACGCGGTGGAAGCGGTCTCCGAAGCCTTCGTGCTGTGGGACGCCAGCAACAGGCTGGTGCTTTGCAATTCGAAGTTCCGCGACCTGCACGCCCTGGCCAGCGAGGATGCGGTGCCCGGCCGCCGCTACGACGAGATCATGGGACGAGGCGCCCTCCCCCCCGTGCGCCGGGGCATTCCGGGCTCGGAACGCGGCCCGTCGCGCACCTTCGAGGTGGAATTGACGGACGGACGCTGGCTCCAGGTCAGCGAGCGGCGGACCAAGGACGGCGGTTACGTCTCGGTCGGCACCGACATCACCAGCCTCAAGCGGCACCAGGAGCAGCTCGTCACCTCGGAGCGCGAGCTGATCGAGACGGTCAAGGATCTCAAGCGATCCCGCCGCACCCTCGAAACCCAGACGCAGCAGCTCGCCGACCTCGCCGAGCGTCATCTCGACCAGAAGGCCCGCGCCGAGATCGCCAATCAGGCCAAGTCCGAGTTCCTGGCCAATATGAGCCACGAGCTGCGCACGCCGCTCAACGCCATCATGGGTTTTGCCGAGCTGATGGAGAGCCAGGTCTACGGATCGCTCGGCTCGCCCCGCTACGCCGATTATTGCCGCGACATCCAGCAGAGCGGCACCTACCTGCTCTCGGTCATCGACGACATCCTGCACATGTCGCGCATCGAGGCGAAGCGGGTGCGGCTCGTGCGCCGCGACATCAGCCTCGACACGGCCCTCGGCTCGGCGGTGATGCTGGTGGCCAAGGAGGCGGCGAGCAAATCCGTCTCCATCGATCTCGAACTCGCCGGTGCCCTGCACGTTCTGGCCGACGAACGGGCGCTGCAGCAAATCCTTCTCAACATCATCCAGAACGCGGTGAAGTTCACGCCCGAGGGCGGGCGCGTCGCCCTGCGCGGCCGTTCCTGCAACGGCTTCGTCCACCTGTTCATCGGCGATACCGGCATCGGCATCCCGAAGGCGGCGATCTCCAAGCTCGGCCGGCCGTTCGAGCAGGTCGAGACCAATCTGACCCGCAGCTACAAGGGCTCCGGCCTCGGCCTTGCCATCGCCCGCTCCACCGCGGAGCTGCATGGCGGGTCGCTGCGCATCCGCTCGGAGGAAGGGATCGGCACCCTGGTGTTGGTACGCCTGCCGATGCCGACGCCCGAGCGCCTCGCCGAGGTCGCACGGGATGCCGAGCGGGACACGCTGGCGGCGATCGGCGAGATGACCGGCGTGCCCCGGGCCGGAGGCGACAGGATCGTCGCCCTCTGAGAATCAGCCCGGCGGGGGGTGTCGCGCCCCCGTGATGGGCGATGTCGATGCGGCGCGTCACCCCGAGCACCGGGACTCCGCGCTGCGAAGAAAGCCGCCACAGGCGCCGACGCCGATGTGAGCGGCCTAGAGCATCGTCCCGAAAGGTGGCTGCCGGCTTTCTGAAAAAATGATGCAAAAGCAATAGCCTAGAGCATCATCCTGGATCCGATATCCAGGACGTTGCTCGAGGCCGATCACCCCATGCTCCGAGGCGTCAGCCGATTTCCTCATGCCACGTGCGGCCGTCGCGCTCGATCAGGGCGATCGAGGCGGTCGGTCCCCAGCTTCCGGCGGCGTAGGGGCGCGGCGGGTCCGGGCGGTCGGCCCAGGCCTTGAGCAGGGTGTCGGCCCAGGCCCAGGCCACCTCAACCTCGTCGCGGCGCATGAACAGGGTGGCATTGCCACGCACAACATCCATCAGAAGCCGCTCGTAGGCGTCGGGATAGCGCTGCTTGAACGTCTCCTCGAACGAGATGTCGAGATTGGTCGGGCGCAGACGCATGCCGCCGGGTCCCGGATCCTTGGTCATCACTTCGAGCTTCATCCCCTCCTCCGGCTGAAGCCGAATGACGAGGCGGTTCGGCTCGCGCCCGAAGGCGTCCGTCGGAAAGATCGAGAAGGGCGAGGCGCGGAACTGCACCACGATCTCGGACAATTTCTTCGGCAGGCGTTTGCCGGTGCGCACGTAGAACGGCACGCCCGCCCAGCGCCCGCTGCGCACTTCGAGCTTGAGGGCGACGAAGGTCTCGGTGCGGCTCGCGGCATTGTTGCCGAGGTCGGTGTGGTAGCCCTCCACCGGCCTGCCGCTGACCGCGCCCGCCACGTACTGCCCCCGCACGGTCACGCTCTGCACGTCGGCGGCGGTGATGGGCTTGAGGGCGCGCAGCACCTTCAGCTTCTCGTCGCGCACGGAGTTCGCTTCGAGCGAGATCGGGCTCTCCATCGCCGTGAGGCAGAGGAGCTGGAGGATATGGTTCTGCACCATGTCGCGCAGGGCGCCGGAAGTGTCGTAATAGCCGCCGCGCCCCTCGACGCCGACCGTCTCGCCCACCGTGATCTGCACGTGGTCGATCACGTCGGCGTTCCAGAGCCGCTCGAAGATCGTGTTGGCAAAGCGCAGAGCCAACAGGTTCTGCACCGTCTCCTTGCCGAGATAATGGTCGATGCGGAAGATTTGGCTCTCGGGAAACACCGCGCCGACGGCGTCGTTGATGGCGCGGGCCGATTTCAGATCCTTGCCGATCGGCTTTTCGAGCACGACGCGGCTGTTCTCGCCGATCAGCCCGTAGCGGTCGAGATTGCGGCAGATCGAGCCGTAGAGATCGGGCGAAGTGGCGAGATAGTAGGGCCGGATCCGGTCGGGCCGCTCGTCGAGCAGGCTCTTGAGATCGTCCCAGCCGTCGTCGCCCAGGGCATCGACCGCCACGTAGAACAGGTGATCGAGGAAGCCGGCGAGGCGCGCATCGTCGATCTCGGCCGGCGGCACGAAGCTCTTCAGGGCGTCGCGGGCGTGCTCCCGGAATTCCTCCATGCTCATGTGGCTGCGCGAGGCGCCGATGATGCGGCTCGTCTCGGGGATCTGGGCGTCACGGTAGCGCTGGTAGAGGGCCGGCAGGAGCTTGCGCTGCGTCAGGTCGCCGGTTGCGCCGAACACGACGTAATCGAAGGGCGAGACGGGGATGATGGTGGCCAAGCACGGCTCCCATGTTTCGCGCAAGATTGTTTCGCGCAGGATTCGAGGTGCCGGTCGGCGGCCGAAAACGGCTCCTGCAGCCCCGCGGCTCGTACCCGAGCGGTTACCGAAGCTCGGAAGCGTCCGGCACGGTGGGTTATCGGTTCACGGCGACGCCTTGCAAGTGCGCTGCCGAACAAACAAGCCAAGACGACCGAACCGGAACGGTGCGTCGCTCACGTCCGGTGGAGGGCGACGACCAACCCCCGCTCGCGGGTCCGTCGCTTCACTCGGCCGAGGTGCGGCTGCGGCGCGAGCCAATGGAGCTGTAGTTCGGGTTCGGCTTCGAGCCCGTCTCGACGGCTACGGCTTTCTTATCGTCTGCGACCGGCAGCTTGGCGATGCGTTCGATGCGCACGCCCGCGTAATTGCCTCGCCGCCAAGCGAGATTGACCCGAAGCACGAAGTCCCGGCCAATGATTCGAATCATGAAGGCGGATGGCAATTCATAGGCCGCCGGCACGCCGAGTTTGGCGCCGGATTTGGAGATATCCTTGACGTTGCAAGGAATCTCGGTGCCGTCGAACAGCCGGATCAGCGCGATCCAGTTCGTCGATGTCCGTTCCTCACGCCGCGCGACAAGCGAGGCCTCGACCTGTGCCGCAGCGTCTTCGGTGATGAACTCGAAGGGAAAGTCGGCGACCTGGGGCTGGGAGTCCGGCATGGGTGCCCATGGCATAAGGCTTCTCGGATCGGACGATACCGGCAAAGTGTTGATGCAAAATGTGCATTGCGACAGACTCCCGTCCCCCGCGTGCATCTCGTTGCGCAAAAACTTGGCATTCGTCGAACACGTTTTCGGCACCAAGCGCGCACAGAGCGTCGCCGATAAAGGCCTGCGCGGCCGAGCCTGAGCCGATATTCAAGAGAAATCGATCTCAATTCTCGTGATCGCAGCCGCACTGCAAAACAAGCCGGCTCTTCTTGCGGTGCAGCATAAATAGTCTGTGACGCAAAGCTCAAACCGGCTTGCAAGACATGAACAACCGATTAACCTGTCGCCATCGTAACGCGTTCGAAGTTTGACCCCTGGCAGGGAGAGGTCCCATGTCCGAGCTCATTCGCGTGAAACCGACCCAGGATGGCACCTACACCGTCTATCGCGGGTCGATGGCCCTGGTCTCGGGCCTGACAAGGCTGCAGGCCGAGCGCTACGAGGCGAGCATCGCCCACCGGCAGCGCCTGTTCCCACCCCTTCTCGGCGCCTGAAGCGCCAGAGAGACGTCTCGAGGGCGCGGCGCCGGTGACGGGGTCCGCGCCCTTCGCATGTCGGCCGAGATGGGTTCAATCAGCCGAGGCCGGTTTCCGAACAGATCCAGGCCGCGGTGTCCGGGTCGGCCCCCGAGACCGGGAGATGCAGGATGATTGGGGTCTCGTAGGGATGCCGCCGCTTCAGCTCCGCCGCCAGGGCGTCGGCCAGTCCCTCCCGGCTCTTGAGGATCGCGACGACCTCCGTGCCGTGCTCGACCTCGCCCTTCCAGGCATAGACCGACTGCATTCCCGGAAGAACGTTCACGCAGGCCGCAAGGCGGGCGCGCACGAGCGCCTCCCCGATGTCGAGCGCGGTCGGGGCGTCGGGAAAGGTCGTGTAGACGAGGAGCGGTCGCTCCATGCTATGGCTCTCCCTCGGCAGACCGGCGCCCGTTCGCGGGTGGCCGGTTCGGACCCCGAGTGAGACCGGCTCGGCCTCTTCCCGTCAATAGGGCTGACAGCACGGATGCCGCGTCGCTTCTCACGGATCGCCTTCGTGGCGAGCCCCACAGCCGACGCGCGGGAGGCGGCGGACCTGCTGATGCGCCGCTACGACCATGTCTCGCCCGAAGAGGCGGATGTTGTCGTCGCACTCGGCGGCGACGGCCTGATGCTGCAGGTGCTGCACCGCTTCATGGACGCGCCCAAGCCGATCTACGGCATGAACCGCGGCACGGTCGGCTTCCTGATGAACGAGTTCCGGGAAGAAGGCCTGCTCGAACGGCTGGAGGCGACCAAGCGGTCGACGATCCACCCGATGACGATGATCGCCACCGACACCGAGGGGAACAGCCACACGGCGCGGGCGATCAACGAAGTCTACATGCTGCGCCAGACCCACCAGACCGCGAAGCTGCGGGTCTCGGTGGACGACCATGTGCGCCTGCCCGAACTCATCGCCGACGGCATCCTCGCTGCGACTCCCGCCGGCTCGACCGCTTACAACCTCTCGGTCGGTGGGCCGATCCTGCCGCTCAACGCGCATCTCCTGGCACTGACGCCGATCTCGGCCTTCCGGCCCAGGCGCTGGCGCGGCGCCTTGCTGCCGAACCACGCGCGCATCCGCATCGACGTGATCGACGCCGAACACCGCCCCGTCGCGGCGGTGGCCGACCACACCGAGTTCCGCCGGGTCTGCACGGTGGAGACGTGGCTCGACCACGCCACCGATCTCGTGCTGCTGCACGACCCCGGTCACAGCCTGGAAGAGCGCATCCTGCGCGAGCAGTTCGGCTGATTCGCTCCCGAGGCCGACGCCGGATGCCCTTCGAGGGGGTCAGGGTCGGCGTCCGGTCAGAAATCGCTGGCAAGGCCTTTCACTTCCCAATCCGCGTAGCGGACCGGCTCCAGCCCGCCGCGCCCGAGCCTCTCGGGCCGCTCGGCGATCTTGGCCGCGCGGGCGTCGATCGCTGCCCGCCGCTCGGCCGCTTCCGCCAGCGCGCGCTGCGCCGCCGGGGAAAGCGCGCGCGAGGCCGCGTCCGGCTCCTTAGCGTCCGCCTGCGTCATGCCGGTCTCCTTCATAGCTTGCATACCTTGCCGACAGATGTGACTGCGTCGGCTCCGGGGCGAGACCCCGCCGATCCCTTTTAGCCCAGAACGGCCTTTTACGCGTGGCACCGCCCCCCAACCGCCGACCGCCGCCCCCCTTTGACCCGTCGGTCCCCGGCCTAGCGGCGCGCCACGCGGCGCGGGAAGCGGTGGCGACCCTGCTCGGGCCAGCCCGCGGCCTCGCGCTCGAGGACGCACTCGCCCAGGCCGCCCGCGGCGCGGGGCTGGATGCGGGAGAAGCCGCACTCGCCCGGGCAATCGCCACGGCGAGCTTCCGCCGCCTCGGCTTCATCAAGGCGGCGCTCGCCGCCCGCCTGCGGGACGGCTTGCCGGAGGATCGTCCCCACCTCCTCGCCCTGCTGATAACGGGCGCCGCGCAGATCCTCGATCTGGCAGTCGCCGACCACGCCGCCGTCGATCTCTCGGTGCGCCTCGCGAAAGCCGATCCGCAGCTCCAGCACCTCGCGCCCCTCGTCAACGCCGTCCTGCGCCGGATCGTACGCGAGCGTGACGCGATCCGGGCCCAGGAGAGCGATCCGCTCGCGCACAACACCCCGGACTGGCTCGCCCGGCGCTGGCAGGCTGCCTACGGTGAGGAGGCGGCGCGTCGGATCGCCGTCGCGCATCTCGACGGCGCGGCCGTCGATCTCACGGTTCCGCACGATCCGGAGATCTGGGCCGAGCGGCTCGGGGGCATCCGGCTCGATCTCGGTTCGGTGCGGCTCGCCGAGGTGCGGCAGGCGGTGGCCGAGCTTCCCGGCTACGCCGAGGGTGCATGGTGGGTGCAGGATGCCGCCGCCGCCCTGCCGGTGCGGCTGCTGGCACCTGTCTCGGGCGAGCGCGTCATCGATCTCTGCGCGGCCCCTGGCGGCAAGACGGCCCAGATCGCCGCCACAGGCGCGGCGGTGACGGCGGTGGACCGTTCGGCCGTGCGGCTGGAACGCCTCGGCCGGAACCTCGAACGCCTCGGCCTCTCCGCCGAGGTGCTCACCGCCGATGCCCTCGCCTTGCCGGAGGACGCGCCCTTCGATGCGGTGCTGCTCGATGCGCCCTGCTCGGCGACCGGCACGATCCGCCGCCATCCCGATGTCGTCTGGACGAAGAGCGAGGCGGACGTGATCCGCTTGGCCGGCCTTCAGCGCCGCCTGCTCGACAAGGCTGCACGGCTGACGCGCCCCGGTGGGCGCTTGGTCTACTGCACCTGCTCCCTTGAGCCCGAGGAAGGCAGCGCGCAGGTGGCGGCGTTCCTGGCCCGCAATCCGGACTTCGAGCGGATCGCGATCACGCCCGATCGGTTGTTCGGCCATGCCGAGCTGGTCGACGCCTCGGGCGATCTGCGCACCTTACCCAGTCACGTGGTGGGCAGCACCGGGCGGGCGGGCGGCCTCGACGGGTTCTTCGCGAGCCTTCTGCGGCGGCGCGATTGAACCCGGACCTTTGATACGGTTTCCGCTCGATCCAAGCGGGGACCGGATCAGCAAGCCCGCGCGGCGTCTGAGGACGGTACTCCATCGCGCCAGCGCGATGGGATCCCGCCGAAGCCCAAATCCGCCATCCCGAAGGGATCAGACGGATTTAGTATGATCCTTTGATCCCGGTTTCCCGTGGTCCGGGCGCAGCACACGCGTGCTCACCCGCAATAGGCCCCAAGGCCAGCCCCGACCGTGGCGAGACCCGTCACGAGCGAGAGACCGCCAGCCATCTCCATCCGGGCTGTCCAGCCGGGAAAGCGCGGCGCCTGTCCGGCGAGAGCGAGGCCGCAGGTCAGGCTGACGAGGCTGAGCAGTGCAATCATTCCTTGTCCCGATCGAGCGACCCACACGGCGCCGGTCCAGCCGTCGTCAACACAGCCTTCCAAGGCGTTAACGCGCCTGCCGCGCTGTCGGGCATCCCCGCTACCCCCGTTCTCCACAGGTTAGCCGATCACCCCGAAAAGACGACGCGTCGACGAAGCAGGTCGAGCGCCCGGAGGTTGCATAACCTTTGTTACACAATCCCCGTTAACCAATCGTTCAAGTGGGTAAACAAAGCCTTAGCAAGGCCCGTCAGATTGCGTTAAGTTTTTCCTGCACAACGAACTTCCCTCCCGTTTCGGCGGCTCCATGTCTCACGTGTCCAGCTTCTGGGTGCGCTCTCCTCTCATGCTTGCAGGCGCAGCAGGCTTCCTGATTTTCGGGACGGGGGCGGCCAGCGCCCACGTCAAATGGTTTTGTGCGTTCGACGTCGCCGGGCAGCCCCGCGGCCTCGAACAGGTCCTCTGCGCCGACTTCGAGCTTCTCACCGGATTGGCGCTCGTCTGCCTGATGTTCGGCTGCCTGATGGAGGGCACGCCGCTCGGCACCGCGCTCCTCAACGCGCTGGATCGCGTCACTGCCTTCGCTCGGGTCAACAGCGGCCTGATCGTGCGGGCGGTGGTCGGCTTCTTCCTCGTCTCACTCTGGAACCTCGGCGGCATCATCCTCACGCCGGAACTGAAGACCGATGTCGCCTGGATCCCGTGGCTCCAGCTCGCCATGGCCGCCGGTCTGCTCTGGAAGCGCACCCTGCCCTTCACCGCCGCCGGCATCGTGTTCCTGTTCGGCTTCGCCGTCTGGAACTACGGCGTCTTCCACCTCGCCGACTATCCGGTGTTCCTCGGCGTGGCCGCCTTCCTCGCCCTGACCGCCCTCGACCGCGACTTGTTCGGCCAGCGCCCGATCGACGTGGTGCGCATCGCCGCCGCGATCACCCTGATGTGGGCCTCGGTCGAGAAGTGGGCCTACCCGCACTGGACCGATCCGCTCATCGCGGCCAAGCCCGCCATGACGATGGGCGCCTCGCCGGAACTCTTCATGCAGGCCGCCGGCATCATCGAGTTCACGCTGGCCTTCGCCCTGATCTGGACGCCCCTGGTGCGCCGCGCCTCGGCGATCATCCTGACGGCGGTCTTCATCTCGGCCATCGTCGAGTTCGGCAAGATCGACGCCATCGGGCACTCGGGCATCATCGCGGTCCTGATCGCCATCGCCGCCGACGACGCCCGAGTGCCCGCCACCCGCCGGGACGTGGTTCTGGCGCCGGTCTATTATGCCAGCGCCCTGATGCTGTTCCTCGGCGTCTACTACTTCGCCCACGAGGCCCTCTTCGGCGACGGCTACGGAATTGGCGCAAGTATGACGGGTATCCCGGTGATCTGATCCGACGCCAAACCCGATCGCGCACGATGCTGGGGCGCCGCCTGGACAAGGGGGCGCCCCGAACCGTTTGGAAGCGCAGCATCCATCAGCGGCAGGGGACGGCAGCCGATCCCAACCGCACGAGAATGGTTTGCGAAAGATTTCCAGTCATCTCGATTCACGTTTCGATAAGTTTAGCCGAGCCGGCGCCCCTCTCATCTCGGCACCAAAGAGGAAAATCGGCGATCAGTTCAAAATGCCGGAAGAAGCATTTCGTTAAATACGCGCCGATGCATTTTCCCTGGACCGTTGCCGTTTAACCCGATGGCAAGCCGCCCCCGCCGAAAGTCGGGTCTCAAGATCGACGCGGCATCGGACGGGATGGCATGAGACATCGTGAACAGACCGACGCGACGGACCGGGATCGCACGGACGGCGTCCGCCTTCTGCCGAAGGCCGCCTCGTTCAGCGACCGCCCTCTCCGTGGGCTCGACTTCGCTTCGCAGGATTGCCTCGGCCTCTCGACCCACCCTGAGATCGTGGCCACCGCCGCCGACACCCTTCGCCGCTTCGGCGTGCGCAGCGTCTGCGCCGCGGCCGAAGCCGGCGATCCCGGTCTCTCGGTGGCTTTGGAGCGCCGGATCGCCGACTTCCTTCAGATGGAGGAAGCTCTGCTGTGCGCGACCGGCCGCGCCGCGGCCCGCGCCGTGATCCGCGGCCTCGTGCGCCCAACCGACCACGTGGTGATCGATGCCGCCATCCGGAACGGCCTCCGGGAGAGTGCCGAGGCCGCGACCGCAAACCTTCACCCGTTCCGCCATCTCGATGCCGGGCATTGCCGCGCCCGGCTTCGGGCCATCCGGGCGCGCGACGCCGAGAACGGCATCCTCGTCGTGACCGAGAGCCTGTCTCCGCTCGATTCCGGCACGCCGGACCTCGCCGCCCTGCGCACGCTCTGTGACGAGTACGGCGCGACCCTCCTCGTGGACGTAACCCAGGACCTGGGTTGTCTCGGCGAGGATGGGCGCGGCCATCTCGGCCTTCAGGACATGCTGGGCAAGGCCGACCTGGTCATCGGCAGCTTCTCGAAGTGCTTCGCCTCGAACGGCGGCTTCGTCGCCGCCCGCACCCGCGCGGTGACGGCCTGCCTGCGGGCCGCCGAGGCCGACGCGCAGGCCCTCTCGCCGATCCAGATCGCGGTGATCCTCAAGGCCTTCGCCATCCTCGACGAGGCCGACGGGTGCGAGCGCCGCGCCCGGCTGATGCGCAACGTGCTGAACCTGCGCACGGCCCTGCGCGAGCAGGGGCTCGCCGTCTGCGGCGAGCCCTGCACCATCGTCTCCGTCGCGATTGGCTCCGGCGAACTCGCTCGCCTGGCCGCACCGCACCTGATCGAACTCGGCCTGCTGGTCGATCTCACCGCGTCGGACGAGGCCAGCCGCCTGCGGATGCACGTCACCGCCGAGCATTCCGACGCGGAGATCGAACGGGCCGCCATCGGGGTTGCCGCGGCGCTGGACCGGGCACGCGCCGATCTCGCCGAGCGTTCGCGCCGGCCGAGCCTACGCGTCGCCGCTTAAGTGTCGGCACCGGGAGCGCCGTCCCCTGGAAGCCGGCGATCGAGGCTTCGAGAGGTATGCCTCAGAGAATCATCCCGCGAGCGTCGGCCTCGCTCTCGACGGCGTCGAGTAGCGCACGGGACGCGATCAAGCGGCGATCGATCATCGGGTCGGTGAGCCGGTCGATCCAGAGCGGCCATGTCGCCCGCGCCTCCACGGTGCGACCTTCGAGGTCGCTGCGGACGGCCCGCAGATAGAGCGCCGCGCCGGGACCGAGCCGATCGAGTGTGACGCACAGGTCGCGTCGGAACTCGTGCGAGATCCGGGCGAGCCCGGCATGGGCGGTCTCATAGGCACCGATCAGGGCATGCGCGTGCCCGACCGCCTCCTGGGGATGCATCGTGCGGAACATGGCGTGTGTCTCGCAGGGCCCATCCAAGCGAGGGCCTTTCGATCAATGCGCGAAAATGAACCCGGTTCTGATCGCAACATCGATAATGTTCGAGGGTGCAGGCCAAGCTCGGCCGTGATCGCAGGCCTGAATCCCTGGTCGATCTTGGCTTTTCTGCCGCTCTGATCTTGTGCAGCGCATTGTTGACACCCGCCGCACGTGATGCGACTGCGCCGCACCTTAAACGGAGTTCCCGGCGATCCCCGTACTGCCGGTCCCGCTTGATGACTGCGACGGTACGGCGTGACATCGGACGGGACACCGATCCGCCGGTGCATCCGTTCCGGCGCCGAGGCGACAGGACGACATGACGCGAGCGTTCATTTTTCCGGGACAGGGCAGCCAAGCCGTCGGCATGGGCAAGGCGCTGAGCGATGCGTTCCCGGCCGCCCGGCAGGTGTTCGAGGAGGTCGATGCCGCGCTCGGCCAGAATCTCTCGCGCCTGATGTTCGAGGGACCGTCCGAAGAGCTGACGCTGACGGCCAACGCTCAACCCGCGCTGATGGCGGCGAGCCTCGCCGTGCTGCGCACGCTGGAGGCCGAGCGCGGTCTCGATCTGGCGCGCGATGCGGCCTTCGTCGCCGGCCATTCTCTCGGTGAATACGCGGCGCTCGCTGCCGCCGGCACCTTCTCGATTTCCGATACGGCCCGCCTGCTGCGGATTCGCGGCGAGGCGATGCAGCGGGCGGTCGCGCCGGGCATCGGTGCCATGGCCGCCCTGCTCGGGCCCGATCTCGCCACCGCACGCGACATCGCCGGCGAGGCGGCGCAGGGCTTGGTCTGCGATGTCGCCAACGACAACGGCGCGGGGCAGGTCGTGCTCTCCGGCCACCGGGAGGCGGTGGAGCGGGCGATGGCGCTGGCCCAGAGCCGCGGCGTGCGCCGCGCGGTGCTCCTCAACGTCTCCGCCCCGTTCCATTGCGCGCTGATGGCGCCCGCCGCCGAAGCGATGCGCCGGGCGCTGGCCGAGGTGCCGATGCACGCCCCCATCGTGCCGGTCTATGCCAACGTCACCGCCGGCCCGCTCACCGAGCCGGACGCGATCCGCAATGCGCTGATCACCCAGGTCACCGGCACCGTACGCTGGAGCGAGAGCATCGCGGCCATGGCCGAGGCGGGCGTCGACCGCTTCTTCGAACTCGGCAGCGGCAAGGTGCTGACCGGCCTCGTCAAGCGGATTGCGCCGAGCGCGACCACGAGTGCGGTCGGCACCCCCGACGACGTCGCCGCCTACGCCTGATTGTCTCGCTCGAACCTCCAGCTGCACCGTCGTACCCGGAGGGGCGACGATCGGTGATCGGGCGTTCTACGAGGCACTCCGAATTTCCACGACGACTAGAAGAGCTGCCACCATGTTCGACCTCACCGGCCGGAAGGCCCTCGTCACCGGCGCAACCGGCGGGCTCGGCGGGGCGATCGCCCGGGCGCTGCACGCGCAGGGCGCCCACGTCGCGCTGTCCGGCACCCGCCGTGCGGTGCTCGACGAGCTGGCGGCGGAACTCGGCGGCGAGCGCGTCGCGGTGGTCGAAGCAAACCTCGCCGACAAGGAGGCGGTGGAAGCCCTGCTTCCGGCCGCCGAATCGGCCCTTGGCGGCCTCGACATCCTGATCAACAATGCCGGCATCACCCGCGACAACCTCTTCATGCGGATGAAGGACGAGGAGTGGGAGGCGGTGCTCAACGTCAACCTCACCGCCGCCTTCCGGCTGTCGCGCGCCGCGCTCAGGGGCATGATGAAGCGCCGCCACGGCCGCATCATCGGCATCGGTTCGGTCGTCGGCGCCACCGGCAATCCGGGCCAGGGCAACTACGCCGCGGCCAAGGCCGGTCTTGTGGGCATGACCAAGGCGCTCGCAGCCGAGGTCGCGACGCGCGGGATCACGGTGAACTGCATTGCGCCCGGCTTCATCAGCTCGGCGATGACCGATGCGCTGAACGAGAAGCAGCGCGAGACGATTCTCACCCGCGTGCCCGCCGGCCGACTCGGCACGGGCGCCGAAATCGGTGCCGCCGCAGTCTATCTCGCCTCGGAAGAAGCGGGTTACGTGACGGGCCAAACGCTGCACGTCAATGGCGGCATGGCGATGTACTGAGAATGTCCACAAAGAGGTGTTCCAACCGGAAAACCACGGCGATGAACGCTTTCTGAACCGCCACTCGCCAGAGCGGAAACCCTGTGTTAACACCCGGCTCAGCCGTGCAGGGGAGTTGACGGTTCAGCGGGTTGCGGCTTTTTCCAAACCACGCGCGATCGAACACCGGCCGTCCAGAACAAGCCCCGAAGTGGGTGAGGCGGCCACGGCGCTTTCGTCAGAAGCACACACCATCACGATCGAGAAGACGAGGACCAACAACGATGAGCGATATCGCCGAGCGCGTGAAGAAGATCGTCGTCGAGCACCTGGGCGTCGAGCCTGAGAAGGTCACCGAGGCCTCCAACTTCATCGACGATCTCGGCGCCGACAGCCTCGACACCGTCGAGCTGGTGATGGCGTTCGAGGAGGAGTTCAACGTCGAGATTCCGGACGACGCGGCCGAGACCATTCAGACGGTCGGTGACGCGATCAAGTTCCTGGAAAAGAACTCCGCCTGAGGCGGTGGGCTCGTGCGGGCGGGGTCGATGAGGCCCCGCGCGCCGTCACGTTTTGAACCAAGCGCCCTGCGGGACGGAACGGTCCTTCAGGGCAAAAGCGTCCTTTAGGGACTCAGCGGGTCGGTTGGGATCGGGCTATGCGGCGGGTGGTGATCACGGGGCTGGGGATGGTTTCGCCGCTGGGTGGCAGCGTCGAGCATACCTGGAGCCGCCTCATCGCCGGTGACAGCGGCGCCTCCGCGGTCACCGCGTTCCAGACCGACGACCTCGCGTGCCGGATCGCTTGCACGCTGCCCTTCGGCGACGGCTCCAACGGCACCTTCAATCCCGATCTGTGGATGGAGGCCAAGGAGCAGCGCAAGGTCGATCCTTTCATCGTCTATGCCATGGCCGCAGCCGGCCAAGCGCTCGACGATGCCGACTGGCACCCAAAATCCGACGCGGATCAGGAGGCCAGCGGCGTCCTGATCGGATCGGGCATCGGCGGCATCGGCACGATCTACGACGCCTCCGTGACCCTCCACGAGAAGGGTCCGCGGCGCATCTCGCCCTTCTTCATTCCCGGCCGAATCATCAACCTCGCCTCAGGGCAGGTTTCGATCCAGCACGGGCTGAAGGGCCCGAATCACGCGGTCGTCACCGCCTGCTCCACCGGCGCGCACGCCATCGGCGACGCCTCGCGGCTGATCGCGCTGGGCGACGCCGACGTGATGGTGGCTGGCGGCACCGAGGCGCCGGTCAACCGGCTGTCGCTGGCGGGCTTCGCCGCCTGCCGCGCGCTCTCGACCGGCTTCAACGACGATCCGACCAAGGCCTCCCGGCCCTACGACCGCGACCGCGACGGCTTCGTCATGGGCGAAGGCGCGGGCATCGTCGTGCTGGAGGAGTACGAGCACGCCAAGGCGCGCGGCGCCAAGATCTACGCCGAGGTGATCGGCTACGGCCTGTCGGGGGACGCCTACCACATCACCTCGCCGGCCCCGGACGGCGACGGCGGCTACCGCTGCATGAAGGCGGCAGTGAAGCGGGCCGGGATCGATCCGTCCGAGATCGACTACATCAACGCGCACGGCACCTCGACGCCGCTCGGCGACGAGTTGGAGTTGAAGGCGGTGGAGCGTCTGCTCGGTGATGCCGCCGCCAAGGCGTCGATGTCGTCCACCAAGTCGGCCATCGGCCACCTGCTCGGCGCGGCCGGGGCGGTGGAGGCGATCTTCTCCGTGCTCGCCATCCGCGACGGCGTGATGCCGCCGACGCTGAACCTCGACAATCCGTCGGTCGAGACCGCGATCGACCTCATCCCGCACGAGGCCAAGCGCAAGCGCGTCGATACGGTGCTCTCGAACTCGTTCGGCTTCGGCGGCACCAATGCCTCGCTGCTGATGCGCCGGGTCGCGTGACGGCGACCATGGCCGCCTTCGCCTGAAGGCGCGCGCGGTGCGGCGGCTCTGCCGCAGACAACGCCATTTCGCCACAAAACTGCTTACACTGCCTCGCAAAACGCCCGGTCCACGAGCGAGCGTTTCGTGAGAGACACTCGAGGTTCGGCCCTCGGGTCGAGCGACCGGCGCGGAACGCCTTGGGCGGACCTTCACGCCGGGCCACAGCAGGATTCCGGATGTTTCGCAGACGACAAGAGCCGCCGTCTCCGCCGCCCGCTTCCGAGGAGCCGTCGCTGCCGAACCGGCCGTCGCCGCGCAGCCCGAGCGAGGCCATCAAGCCCACCGTCGCCCCGCCCCCGCCCGAGAAGCCCGAGCGCCGCCGCGGCGGCCTGCTCGCCACCATCAGCGGGTTCCTCACCCTCGGCGTCGTCCTCGCGCTCGGCGCCCTGATCGGCCTGACCCTGCTCAATCGCCAGACCTCCGAGCCGGGGCCACTCTCCGCCGACAAGGTCGTGGTGATTCCCAGCCGCAGTGGAACCTCGGAGATTGCCAGCATCCTCGCCCGTGAAGGCGTGATCGAACATCCGAGCCTGTTCGAGATGTCCGCCCGATTCGGGGGCAAGGGGACGCTCAAGCATGGCGAGTACATGTTCAAGGCCCATGCGAGCGTGAAGGACACGATCGAGACCCTGACCAACGGGCGTCAGGTCCAGCACGCCATCACCTTCCCCGAGGGTCTGACCTCGGAGCAGATCGTGGCTCGGCTCGGGGAGAACGACATCCTTTCGGGCGAGATCGCCGAGACGCCGCCCGAGGGCTCGCTTCTCCCCGATACCTACAAGTTCGAGCGCGGCGCCACCCGCCAGCAGATCCTCAACCTGATGCGCGCCAAGCAGCGCGAGGTGCTGAACCAGATCTGGCAGCGCCGCAGCCCCGAAGTGCCGGTCAAGACGCCGGCCGAGATGGTAACGCTGGCCTCCATCGTCGAAAAGGAGACCGGCCGGGCCGACGAGCGTCCGCGGGTCGCGGGCGTGTTCGTCAACCGGCTGCAGAAGCGCATGAAGCTGCAATCCGATCCGACCATCGTCTACGGTCTCGTCGGCGGGCGCGGCACCCTCGGGCGCGGCATCATGCGCTCGGAGATCGAGCGGGCGACCCCCTACAACACCTACGTGATCGAGGGGCTGCCGCCCGGCCCGATCGCCAATCCGGGTCGCGCGGCTCTGGAAGCGGTCGCCAACCCGTCGCGCACCAAGGATCTGTTCTTCGTCGCCGACGGCACCGGCGGCCACGCCTTCGCCGACACGCTGGAGGGTCACCAGCGCAACGTTACCCGCTGGCGGCAGGTCGAGCGCTCCCGCCAGCAATCGCAGCCGGCGGATCCGGGCGCGGTCGACAAGGTCGATCCGAACACCGCCGAGCCCAATGCCGCGCAGCCCTCCGGCCAGCCCGGCGCCGCTCCCGGCCGCGCCTCGGCCTACGCGCCGGGCTCGAACTCAGCCTTCGCGCTCGACGGTGCCACCGATGGCGGCGCGGGCGGCCCGCGCCCGAAGGCCTTCGATGCCTCAGAGGGCACCCGCCTCGATCCCCTCCGCAACAAGAGCTACGACCTCGGCTCGCCGAAGACGGTGCCGGCACTCCGCAACCCCTAACGGCAACGGCGGCGTGTACCGGGCGCCGCTCATGGGTCGCGCGCCGCTTCGACGGATCAGCTGCGAAGGCGGCCGCGACCAAGGCGCCGCGCGGATCCCCGCCGGCGCATCCTCCACGACGAGGCACCGGGCCGGCGGCACGTTCACGGCCTTGGCGGCGAGCTGAAACAGGGCCGGGTCAGGCTTGCCGCGCGGGACGTCGCGCCCGCTCACGTCCGCTTCGAACAGCGACAGCAGCGTACGCCCGTCGGGCAGGATTACACGGGCCAGCATCGCGTCGGCGTTCTGCGAGGACGAGGCGAGCACGGTGTGCAGCCCGGTATCCCAAAGCGCGACCGCGAGGCGAATCGTATCCGGACAGGCTTTGAAGCGATCCTCGGCGATGAGGCTGTCGATCACCGCCTGCTTCTTCGCGGCTAACGCATCGGCATGGGCAACCGCGGCAAGGAGCTGGTCGGCAAGGGTCTACATGACCAAGCAGATCTTCGACCAGCGCAAGGCCAAGGCGGAGGCAGCCAAGGCGGCGCTCGACGCCGCCAAGGCGCGGGAGAGCGAGGTGGTGCGGAACGAACTCGACCGCTTCCACCTCGCCGTCGAGGCGATCGATCGGGCGCCGGGGCTGGTGACGCGGGCGGCAGGAGCCAAGCAGGCGTTCCGAGACCGCCTGACTGCGCACAAGCCCTACATCCGCGAAAACGGCGAGGACATGCCCGAGATCCAGCGTTGGAAGTGGCCCGACGAGATGCGCGACGAAACCGGAGATCCGCACTGAGCGGGCGCCGATCGCTCTGGGCTTGCGTCGATGCGCCCTGCCGGGTCTACCCGGTTCTCGTCGGCAGACGGCTCCGTGCGGCACGACGCGGGCAATGGTGCGGGAACGGGTGCGAGGACACATGGACACGCAACAGGCTGGCCGCGTGCTCGTTGCCGGGGGCGGCATCGCCGGTCTCGCCGTCAGGCGTGCCCTGCACCAGCGGGGCATCCCCTCGCTCACGCTGGAACGGCGCGGCGAGCAGGCGGATGCGGGACTGGCGATCAATCTGCCCGGCAATGCGGTGCGCGCGCTGAGCCAGTTCGGCTTGCTGAATTTACTCCGCGCGGTCGGCGCGCCGGTGCGGCGTCGCGAGTACCGCACCGAGCGCGGACGCCTTCTCTTCGCCGTGGACGAGACCGCGTTCTGGGGCACGAAAGCGGGGCCGCATTGCCTGCGCCGCGCCGACCTGCTGCGCCTGTTGCAGGACGATCTTGCACCGGACGACATCCGCCGGGGCGTCGCGATCGCCACTGTTCGGCAGGATCAGCAGGGCGTGACGGCCGAACTCGCCGATGGCTCGACGGAAAGGGGCGGGTTGCTCGTGGGGGCGGACGGCGTTCACTCGGCGGTCCGCCGCAGCCTGTTCGGGGAACAGGCCCTCGGGGCGGCGATGCTGGCAAGCCAGAGCTGGCGTTTCATGACGCCCAATCCCGGCATCGAGGCCTGGACGCTATGGGCCGGGGCCGGGGCCTTGTTTCTGCTCATACCGGTCGATCGCGGCGAAGCCTATGGCTGGGCCTCGGTGAGCGCAGGGCGGGAGCGTGGCTCTGACCCGGCCGCAATCCGCGGTGCGTTCACGCCCTTTCCCCGTCTGGTGCGCGACACGCTCGATGCGGTCCTGTCGCGACCGGATGCGGTCTATCACTCGCCTCTGGAGGAGGTTCGCATCCCGACCTGGACCCGCGACCGCGTCGTTCTGCTGGGCGATGCGGCGCACGCCACCGCACCGGTCTGGGCCCAAGGTGCTGCGCTCGCGCTGGAGGATGCCCAGGTTCTGGCCCGTCTGCTGGCGGAACGCACGGATTGGAATCACGTCGGGCCGGACTTTGAACGGCTACGGCGCCCCCGCGTCGCGCATGTCCAGAGCATGACCGACCGTCTGTCGCGCACGGCGCGGCTGCCGGACTGGGCGAGGAACGTTCTGCTGCCCGTCATCGGCCCGCGCAGCTACCGCGCCACCTATGGCCCGCTCCGTACGCCGACGGGCTGAGGCCGGATCGCAGCAAAGCCGCAGCGGTGCGTACTGACAGGCTCAGAACGGCTTCGGCAAAGGATCGGGGAAGGAAGTTGGAGCGGGTACCGGGAATCGAACCCGGGTATTCAGCTTGGAAGGCTGCTGCTCTACCATTGAGCTACACCCGCCGATGGCATCTCAGGCAGACGACCGGCTTGCCGGCACGCCTCCGCTGGAGCGGCATCGTGTTGGGGGCGATAGCATGACCTGGCGGCTTTGAGAAGCGCGGACACCGGCCCTTTGCCGTCTCACGGATGCGTCAACCGACCTGGTCCGCGGCGCAGTTTCCTGCCCCTGCCGATGCGTCGATGTCGCCCCCCGCTTCCACGCCCGCGACCATCGAGCGACGGGCGATCTCGCCCAGGAAACGCGGTCCGAGGCACCGGGGAGTTCGGTGCCGCGATTGTCTACGGCTCAGGAGAATCGAGCTCTGTGCCCGTTCTGTTGCAGCAGTGCCGGTTGGCCATTCTGCCGATTACATGCCGCCGAGCAGTACGTTCATCGAGCCGACGACGGTCATCACGAGGCAGCAGGCAAACACGGCGATCATGGCGTAGGAGACGGGCTTCAGTTGCATGCTCAATCAACTCCTTGCGGTCGGTGGCTCCGATCGGCGGCGTCGGCCCCGCGTGGTCGCGGTATGGCCAAAGGCCGGCTGGCGGAGGGAGAGGCAGAAACCGGGCCATTGAGGTCCAGTCATTCCATCAACGACAGAAACGCTCAGTCATTCCGTCGAGGGAGCAAGAAAAATGCGCCGAGACGATGAAGTGCACCGTGACTCGCGAAGACGTGAGGCCGTTGTGGCCAATATTGTCGTTAAAGTTCCACTTGGAATGGCAACCTGCACGATATCACATTCTCGCGGCGCCAGCGCTCGGCGCTTTGGGCTCAGCAGCGCGTGCCGCCGGACGTCTGACCATATTGCTTGACCGGGAAGTTCTGCTGGTTCGCATTGCCCTCGGCCGCCGAGCTCGTCGGGCAGGCGGTGTGCGCAGCGCTGTCGTGGACACCGAGCGAACCCGTGACCGATACGTCGGAGGGGGTGGTCGGGCGAGCGTTCGGGTCAAAGGCCATCACGGAAGAGGCCGGAGCGGTAACGCCGATGATGACGGCGGCAACGACGGCGGCAACGCGGGTCTTCATGTGATGTTCACTTTCTTTCGTTCGACGCCTTCTCTTGAAAGCGCGATCTTTTCCTCTGGTTTTACTGATATAGGCGATCAAACTCCTGCATGAGGTGCCGAGGCACACGCACCGTCAGGGATTAAACCCGGACCGTGGTTTGCCCCTCAGCCCACGCCACGAGACAGGCTGCGCCACACTGCGGACGTGCTTCGACGAGACAGTGCCCGGCCTCGCTCAAAGAAGCGCGCCGTGCGTCCTGTCGTCCGTGAACGCGGCGTGTCAGCGCCGGTTCGGCAGGCGGGGATTGGTCTCGGCCGGGCCGGGAAGCGCCCTGCGTTCGAGACCCTTGTGGAGATGGACCATCAGCGCCACGCCGAAGAGCGGCGTCACGAGGTTGACGATCGGCACGATCATCAGGCCGGCGAGCAGGCAGCCGGCGGCGATCACCGTGAAACCGTGATGCTCGCGCATCGCCCGCGTCTCCGGCAGGGAGCGGAAACGGCCGGCGGCCAGCTCGAAATACTCGCGGCCGAGGAGGTAGGCGTTGGCGCCGAAGAAAGCGAAGAGGTTCACCCCCGGCACGAAGACGAGGATCAACGCCACGAGGTTCACGAGCAGGGCGAGGCCGGCGAAGCGAACCACCGAGCCGAGCGCCTGCCCCCACGGGAGGGCACGCCCCGGGGCGTCGGCGGGAAAATCGCTGTGCTCGACCACTTCGGCCACGTCGTCGAGGAAGAAGCCGGCCACGAGGATCGACACCGCGGGCATGATGTAGGCCAGAGCCACGAACAGCCCGGCACCGGCCAGGAAGAAGGCCATGGTGTCGAGGAACGGGTAGTCGGCCGAGATGTGGTGGCTCGCCTGGAAGGCCTGGATCAGGCGGGTCAGGCCGAACCACACGGCGACCAGAAGCCCGATCGTGAGCGCCAGCGATTTGAACAGAATGCCGCGCAGGGCGGGGGAGAATACCTGCCGCATGGCGGCGGCAGCGGCCTTGATGAGCATCCCGCCCTTCGATCCTTCCGATGATCCGCACCCACCCGAGGCGGGTTCTCGCCACTCCGCGGTGATGGCGCAAGCCCCACCTTTGCGGAAACCCTGACGAAGCGCGGCTCCTGAGCGCGGTTGAAGCGTTGCCCGCAAAGACAGTTAGCCCACCAAGGCATCCGCCGGAGACCCGCCCATGGCCCGCCCTGCCCTCGCCCGTCTCGTCCTGCTCGGTTCCCTGCTCGCCACCGCTCCCGCCACCCTGCCTGCCGCCGCCCACGAGGTCGGGGCCTGGGCGGGAGCCAACTCCGCCCCGGCGGAGCGCTCCGAAGTCGCGGTCGCGGCGCTCGACGGCAAGGCCTACGTCATCGGCGATTACAACGGCGCGACCGAACTGCTGATCTACGATCTGGCCGCCGACCGCTGGAGCAAGGGCGCGCCCTTCCCCTACCCCGTCCACCACACCATGGCCGCCGAACAGGGCGGGCGGATCTACGTGTTCGGCGGCTACGTCAACGGCTGGGAGGCGACCGACAAGGTTTGGGCGTACGATCCGAAGGCGAATGTCTGGGAGGCCCGCGCGCCGATGCCGACCGCACGGGCCGCGGGCGGGGCGGCACCGCTCGGCGACAAGATCCATGTCGTCGGCGGCAGCGGGTCGGGACGCGGCAACGTCCGCTCCCACGAGGCCTACGATCCGGCGAATAATACGTGGAGCAGGGCCGCCGACCTGCCGACGCCCCGCGACCACCTGGCGGTGCAGACGATGGAGGGTCGGCTCGTCGCCAGCGGAGGCCGGATCGACGGCGATTCGAGCAAGAACCTCTCGGCCAATCAGGTCTACGATCCGGCGCGTGACGCCTGGAGCGAGGCGGCGCCCCTGCCGACCGCGCGCAGCGGTGTCGCCTCGGCCGTGCTCGGCCGCGAGGTCTTCGTGATCGGCGGCGAGTCGAACCGCAAGACCTATGACGAGGTCGAGGCGTTCGATCTGCCGGGCAATCTCTGGCGCGCCCTGGCCCGGCTTCCCACCGCCCGCCACGGCTTCGGCGCGGTGACCTACAAGGGCCGCATCTTCACCCTCACCGGAAGCCCGCGGCCGGGCGGCGACCGATCCAGAACGGTCGAGGTACTCGATCCGAACGGCGCCGCGCCGGCCCGCTGAGCGACGGCAGGCCGCCGCAGGCGCTTGTTGCGGCCGCAACCGCTTGCCGCGGCCGGGTGAGCGGACGAGATGAGGGCCGCCGCCCTTCCGGATCCGCGTCGAGACCATGCGCCCTCCCGCCGAGCACGCCCGCTTCCGCCCGACCGTCGCGCCCCGCGTCTCGCCGGTTCCGGCCGCGCCCGACGTGATCGTGATCGGCGCGGGCGCCGCCGGGATCGCGTCGGCCCGGCGGCTGATCGAGCGCGGCCTGTCGGTGGCGGTTCTCGAGGCACGCGACCGGGTCGGCGGGCGCGCGGTGACGACGCGGCTGCGTGGCCACGCGATCGATCTCGGGGCGCACTGGCTGCATGCCGGGCCGATCAACCCCCTCGTCGCCCTGGCCCGGACCCGCGGCGAGCCGCTGCGGCGGGCCGCGCAGGAACAGCATCTCTGGATCGGCCGGCGTCCGGCGCGTGCGGCTGAGGAAGCCGCTTTCTCCCGCGCCTTCGACGTCGCCGACCGGGCGATCACGGGCGCAGCCTCCCGCTCGCAGGACGGTCCGGCCTCCGGCGCCCTGCCCTGCCATCTCGGACCCTGGCGCCAGCGCATCGCCGGCGTTCACGCGCTGGTCTCGGGACGACCGCTCGAGGAGGTGTCGCTGCACGACTGGCCGAGCATGGAATACGGCGACAACTTCTTCATCGCGGGCGGCTACGGCGCCTATCTGGCGCGGCTGGCGCTTGGACTGCCGATCCGGCTCGGATGCCCCGTGGCCGGCCTCGACTGGTCGGGGCCGAGCGTGCGCGTAGAACTCGCCGACGGTGGGCGGCTCGCCGCGCGGGCCGTCATCGTCACGGCCCCGATGCCCGTGCTGCAGGCGGCCTTCCGCTTCGATCCGCCGCTGCCCGAACGGACGCGCACGGCCATCGACGGCTTCCTGTCGGGCATCTACGAGCACGTCGTCCTGCACTGGCCCTCGGCGCCGTTCCGCGGCCGCGACCGGCTCGCCAGCGTGGTCGGCGGACGCCACAAGCCGCCGGGGATGCTGACCCGGATCGACGACACGCCGTTCCACTACCTCGAACTGGACACGGCCCTCGCCCGCGTCCTCGACGCCGCCGGGGCCGGCCCTGATGGCGCGCGCCGCCTCGCCCGCGCGGTTCTGGCCGAACATTTCGGCCGCGCGGCCCTCGCCGACCTCGCGATCCCGGCCGTGACCGCTTGGCGGCACGATCCCTGGTCGCGGGGCTCCTGGGCCGTGGTTCCCCCCGGACACGCGGCGGCCCGGACGACGCTCCAGGAGCCGGTCGGCGAACGGATCTGGTTTGCCGGCGAGGCGAACTCCCGTGCGCAATGGGGCACGGCGGGTGGCGCCTACGAGGAAGGGCAACGCGCGGCCGATCGCGTCGCCGACACCCTCGCCGATGATCGTGCCCTGCTACGCGCGAGCGCCTGAGCGCTCCCGCACTTGCATCCCCCATTCGGATGGGCGAACCGCCGCTGCGACGAACGCGCATGAGCGCCCGCGGGAGCGAGGGCCGGCCGAACGTCGGGGGGACGCGATGAATTGGGTCGAAGCCATCGGCTATCTCGGGACGGCGCTCACCGTCGCCTCCTCGGCGATGGGAACGATGATCCCGCTGCGGATCGTGGCGTTGTGCGCGAGCTGCGCCGTCATCACCTACGGCTACTTGATCGGCAGCGTGCCGGTGATGCTCACCGAAGCGATCCAGATCCCGTTCAACGCATGGCGGCTCTACGAGATGGTCCGCCTCGTGCGCGAGACCGAGCGGGCGGCCTCCGGAGACCTCTCCCTCGACTGGCTGAAATCCTTCGGCACCTCGCGCCGCTTCAGGGCCGGCGAAGTTCTGTTCCTGAAGGGCGACCCGGCCCACGAAATGTACCTGATCGAGAGCGGGCGCTTCCGCATCGCCGAGCACGGCCTCGATATCCGGCCGGGCCAGATCGTTGGTGAACTCGGCATGCTCTCGCCCGGCAATCGCCGCACCGGCTCGCTCGCCTGCGTCGAGGCCGGAACCGCGCGCTGCCTGTCCTATTCCGAGGTCAAGCAGCTCTACTATCAGAATCCGGAATTCGGCTTCTTCTTCCTGAAGCTGACCAGCGAGCGCCTGTTCCAAAGCACGGCCGAGGTGATGGGCGTCCAACGCACCGCGCCGGCCGGCAGCGACGTGCTGTGATCGTCAGTCGGTCTGCCGCATAAAGCCGTCGGGCGTGCCCGTTCCGGCTTCAACGAACTGGATGTCGCGCGGCCCGCGCCGGGGCGTGTCGACGGAGAGGAACACCACCGGCTCCTCCAGGATCTCCGGCACGGAATGCACCACCCCGCGCTTGAAGAACACGAGCATGCCCGGCCCGACCTCGACCGGCACCGCGTCGCCGAACTGCATCCGGCAGCGACCGGAGAGAGCGTAGAGATACTCGTCGCAGGTCGTGTGGTAGTGCGGCGGCGTCGGCCGGTAGACCCGGAAAACGCGGGCGCTGGCCGTCTCGTCGTCGGTGAAGCGGTGGTCGGCCACCATGGTCGCCGCGGTTTCGGGAAGGCGGCGCACGCTCTCGGCCACGTCGAACACAGCGTGGCCGGCTGATCCCCGCTCGTCCATTCTGCGCTGCTCCCGTTTCGTCCAGCGACGATTATGCCTACGCGGGTGGCCGGTGCACAGGGGCTCGCGGCCCACGCGTTTCATCAACCGGGCGAAAATGTTAGGGATGGGGTATCGTCCTTGGCGGTGATCGCCGGCTTTCGGGACGACGCGAAGTTTTCGCAGCGCCGCACGGTTTGCGGCCCGGACATTGATGGCCCGGAGATGATGCGCGGATACGAGGGAAACGCCCAGGTCATGGCGGATGTCGCTACCGTGATCGATCAGGCGCGGCGTGAAGGTCGCGACCTCGCGACGGCTCTGCGCATTGCCCGGGTGACGCTCGCCTATGTCAGCGGCCCCGAGCCCGAGCCGGATCAGGCTCGCGCGCTGGAAGCGCTCGACCAGCAGATCCGCGCCCTCTCGGACTGAGCCTGCCTCAGGAACTTCCCGATCATACCGCTTCCGGTCGGCGGGTCCGGTCTGGTTCCCCGGGTACGGATCCGCTTCGTCGCTTCCAACTCGTCACTGTCCCTGCGAAACGAAGCCGTGGCAATCCAGGGCTCCGCTCGATCCGGAGGGGTCCTGTCCTGGATCGCTTCGGCTTCGCCGCGTGATGATGGCGGGGAGCAAAATCCGACGCGATCGACCGGGAACCGTATCAGCGGCCATCTTGGCTCTGGGCACGATGCCAGCGGAGTTTCTTGCAAGACGCCGCGTCACGACACGGGCCGCTTGAATTGCGGGACGCGCATCGATCGGTCAGCCGAAGCCGCTCATCCCGAGGCCTGCACGATCAGCGTAACAGCTCCGAACAGCAGCACGGCGAGCACCGCCACGCCCATCAGGATAAGGGCCGCCCGCGATTCGCGTAGCTCGTGATTCTCCATGGGCCGAGCTTAGGGGATGCAACACGCGGCGCATAGCGCGGCGGTGACGCCTCAAGAGCGCCGGGTGTGCCGACGCGGACCCAGAATCACGATGTCCTCCGGGCACACACCGCGATCCATCCGCGTCGCGTCCCGCTGCAGGCTACCGTGCAGGGGCTGCACCGCCCAGCGGCCGTACCAGTCGCGTGAGGGCGAGAACCGGGCTGCCTCGGACGATGGGCCGACGAGCGCGAACGGCGTACCGGCGAAGCGTGCCTCGCCGGACCCGTCCGCGAGCAATCCGAACAGGATCGGCTGCACGTCGCGGTCCGAGGGGTTCTTCGCGAGGGTGGGCAACGGCATTTCCAAAAGCTTTCTCGAGGTCTGATCGAAGCGTCCGAAATCGGGACGGTCATTCGCAGCGCTGCAAATCCGAAGCCCGGCGCGATGGTCCCGCGGCGGCACGCTCGGTCGAGACGGTGGGGGCGGTGCAACGCTGGTTCGTCACTTGCCACGGCCGGGGCGGAATCACCCGACACGGCACCGATTGTTTCGCGATGGCACGCCGTCACAAGCAACGCGGCACGGCGGGCATCCCTTTCGAGACCGAAACACCAACGCGATGAGAAGAAGTCCCGCGATGAAGAGCGCTTTCGAAACCGTCCTGCGCCCGTTCAAGCTGCGCTTCGCGGCCCTCGGACTACTCGGCGCCTTAGGTGTCACGGTGACGTGGTGGTTCATCATCGCCCGCGGCGTCTGGCTGGCGGTCGAGTGGGCCTCGGCCTGACAGCGGCATCATCCCCGAAAACGTTCTTTCAAAAGAACGTCGCGCGATAGAATTTATCTCTATCTAATCGCCTTATAGAAGAATTTTTATCTTATTACGTCTGAGAATGGCGCCGGTATCGGACTTTGGGTGACGCTCCGAACGTAGCCCCGAGCTTGACATCGTTCTTTAAAACGAACACTCCCTCAGCATAGGCGGGCTGATGGCCTGCACTGTGGAGGCGAGACGACGTGTTCGACGGATATCCGATCAAGCCCGGCGCGGCACCCTATCGGCGCGCGGTCCTTCTCGGCCTCGCCATGGCCGCCTGCCTTGCATCCGCCGGCAGCGCCCAGGCGCAGAGCGAGATCCTCAACGTCTCCTACGACCCGACGCGTGAGCTCTACCGAGAGATCAATGCGGCCTTCGCCGAGGAGTGGAAGGCCAAGACCGGCGAGGCGATCACCGTGCGCGCCGCCCATGGCGGATCGGGCGCGCAGGCTCGCACAGTCATCGACGGCATCCCGGCGGATGTCGTGACCCTCGGCATCCCCTCCGATATCGACGCCATCGCCAAGCTCTCGAAGAAGATCCCAGCGGATTGGCGCACCAAGCTCCCGAACGAAGGCCTGCCCTACACCTCGACCGTCGTGTTCCTCGTCCGCAAGGGCAACCCGAAGGGCGTGAAGGATTGGGACGACTTGGCCAAGCCGGACGTGAAGGTCATCACCCCGAACCCGAAGACGTCGGCGGGCGGGCGCTGGAACTTCCTCGCAGCCTGGGGCTATGCCTACGAGCGGGATGGCCGGGACAAGGAGAAGGCCAACACCTTCGTCGGCTCGCTCTACAAGAACGTGCCGGTGCTCGACACCGGCGCCCGCGGCTCGACGGTCACCTTCGCTCAGCGGGGCCTCGGTGACGTGCTGCCGACCTGGGAGAACGAGGCTTTCCTCGTGCTGGAGGAGTTCGGCAAGGACAAGTTCGACATCGTCGTGCCGCCGACCTCGATCTACGCCGAGCCGCCGGTCGCCCTGGTCGACGCCAACGTCGACAAGAAGGGCACGCGCAAGCAGGCCGAGGCCTACCTGCAATTCCTCTACGGCGACCGGGCGCAGGCGATCTTCGCCAAGCACCACTACCGCCCGATCAAGCGCGAGGCCGCCAAGCCCGAGGATCTCGCGCAGCTCCCCGAGATCAAGCTGTTCAAGATCGAAGATCTGCAAGGCTCCTGGGACGACATCCAGAAGGCCAACTTCGACAATGGCGGCCTGTTCGACCAACTGAGCCGAGCCGGGCGCTGACCGCATGGGCGAGCCCGTTAAACCCCGGCGGCGCTTCCGCCAGAGGAGCGTGATTCCCGGCTTCGGGCTCACGCTCGGCTACACGCTGACCTGTCTGAGCCTGATCGTGCTGCTGCCGCTCGCCGCCCTCGTGGTGAAGGCGTCGAGCCTCGGTCTCTCCGGAATCTGGGACGTCGCCTCCGATCCGCGCGTGGCCAGCGCGCTTCGGGTGAGCTTCGGCGTGTCGCTGCTCGCCGCGCTCACGGCCTCGATCTTCGGCGGCATCGTCGCCTGGGTGCTGACCCGCTACGATTTCCCCGGCCGCAAGCTCGCCGACGCCGTGGTCGATCTCCCCTTCGCCCTGCCGACGGCGGTGGCGGGTATCGCGCTCGCCTCGCTCTACGCCCCCAACGGTCTCGTCGGTGAACAACTCGCCAAGGTCGGCATCAAGGCGGCCTATACGCCGGTCGGCATCTTCATCGCCATGGTGTTCATCGGCCTGCCGTTCGCCGTGCGCACGGTGCAGCCGCTGATCGCGGAGATCGACAAGGAGGTCGAAGAAGCTTCTGCCATCCTCGGCGCATCACGGATCACGACGCTGACGCGGGTCGTGCTGCCGCCGCTGGTCCCGGCGGTGCTGACCGGCTTCGCCCTCGCCTTCGCCCGAGGCGTCGGCGAGTACGGCTCGATCATCTTCATTGCCGGCAACCTTCCCTACGTCTCCGAGATCGCGCCACTGCTCATCGTCATCAAGCTCTCGGAATTCGACTATGCGGGCGCGAGCGCCATCGCCGTGATCATGCTGGCGATTTCCTTCGTGACCCTGCTCGCGATCAACCTGATCCAGGCCTGGAGCCGGCGGAGGTTCGGTTATGTCTGAGGCGCT